>NZ_FQUR01000001.1 GCF_900129115.1 Thermoanaerobacter uzonensis DSM 18761
GGGATGAGCTGTGGGTAGAGGTGAAATGCCAATCGAGCACGGAGATAGCTGGTTCTCCCCGAAATAGCTTTAGGGCTAGCCTCAGGGAAGGGTCTATGGAGGTAGAGCACTGAATGGGCTAGGGGCCAAGGAGGTTACCGAACCCTATCAAACTCCGAATGCCATAGGCAAGCACCTGGGAGTCAGACTGCGAGTGATAAGATCCGTAGTCGAGAGGGGAACAGCCCAGACCTCCAGCTAAGGTCCCAAAGGGC
>NZ_FQUR01000002.1 GCF_900129115.1 Thermoanaerobacter uzonensis DSM 18761
GAAGGGGAGCCGTAAGGCGAAGCCACCGAAGCAGCTGCCGAGAAAAGCCGCTATCGAGGTCCGAGGTGCCCGTACTGCAAACCGACACAGGTAGGCGAGGAGAGAATCCACAGGCGAGCGGGAGAACCCTCATTAAGGAACTCGGCAAAATGACTCCGTAACTTCGGGAGAAGGAGTGCCGAAAGGCCGCAGAGAAGAGGCCCAAGCGACTGTTTACCAAAAACACAGGTCTCTGCTAAGTCGGAAGACGAAGTATAGGGGCTGACGCCTGCCCGGTGCTGGAAGGTTAAGGGGAAGTGTGAGAGCACTGAACCGAAGCCCCAGTGAACGGCGGCCGTAACTATAACGGTCCTAAGGTAGCGAAATTCCTTGTCGGGTAAGTTCCGACCCGCACGAAAGGCGTAACGACTTGGGCGCTGTCTTGATGAGGGGCCCGGTGAAATTGTAGTACTCGTGAAGATGCGAGTTACCCGCGATTGGACAGAAAGACCCCGTGGAGCTTTACTGTAGCCTGTCACTGGATTTTGGTAATTCTTGTACAGGATAGGTGGGAGACGGAGAAGGTAGGGCGCCAGCCTTACTGGAGTCGGCGTTGGGATACCACCCTGGGATTACCGGAATTCTAACCTATAGCCGTGGA
>NZ_FQUR01000003.1 GCF_900129115.1 Thermoanaerobacter uzonensis DSM 18761
TCTCTTATGGGAGGGAGCCTGCACAGGTGGTGCATGGTTGTCGTCAGCTCGTGTCGTGAGATGTTGGGTTAAGTCCCGCAACGAGCGCAACCCTTGCATCTAGTTGCCAGCGGGTGAAGCCGGGCACTCTAGATGGACTGCCGTGGACAACACGGAGGAAGGTGGGGATGACGTCAAATCATCATGCCCTATATGCCCTGGGCCACACACGTGCTACAATGGCCGGTACAGAGGGAGGCGAAGCCGCGAGGTGGAGCGGAACCCAAAAAGCCGGTCCAAGTTCGGATTGCAGGCTGCAACTCGCCTGCATGAAGGCGGAATCGCTAGTAATCGCGGATCAGCATGCCGCGGTGAATACGTTCCCGGGCCTTGTACACACCGCCCGTCACACCACGAGAGTCTGCAACACCCGAAGCCGGTGACCCAACCGTAAGGGGGGAGCCGTCGAAGGTGGGGCAGATGATTGGGGTGAAGTCGTAACAAGGTAGCCGTATCGGAAGGTGCGGCTGGATCACCTCCTTTCTAAGGAGATAGGCCTCACTGTTCATTTTTGAGGGGAAGCCCTCAAAAGGACCTTGAAAACTGCACA
>NZ_FQUR01000005.1 GCF_900129115.1 Thermoanaerobacter uzonensis DSM 18761
GAGTAACGCGTGGGCAACCTACCCTTAAGACCGGGATAACACCTCGAAAGGGGTGCTAATACTGGATAAGGTCATAAGGTGGCATCACCATATGAAGAAAGGGGGAACCCGCTTAAGGATGGGCCCGCGTCCCATCAGCTAGTTGGTGAGGTAACGGCTCACCAAGGCGACGACGGGTAGCCGGCCTGAGAGGGTGGTCGGCCACACTGGGACTGAGACACGGCCCAGACTCCTACGGGAGGCAGCAGTGGGGAATCTTGCGCAATGGGCGAAAGCCTGACGCAGCGACGCCGCGTGAGTGAGGAAGGCCTTCGGGTCGTAAAGCTCGGTAGTGTGGGAAGAAGAGGTGACGGTACCACACGAAAGCCCCGGCTAACTACGTGCCAGCAGCCGCGGTAAGACGTAGGGGGCGAGCGTTGTCCGGAATTACTGGGCGTAAAGGGCGCGTAGGCGGTTTAGCAAGTCAGGTGTAAAA